>NZ_JBFAXI010000007.1:0-17609 GCF_040680735.1 Streptomyces sp. NPDC051987
GTGGCGGCGATGACGTGGCCGGTCTCCAGGGTGCCCGTGCGGCCCTCGGCGCCGGCTCCCGGGGCGGCCGGCGCCGGCCGCGCCCCAGTCGGCGTGGGTGGCTACGGCGTGGTGTCGAGGTCGTCGTGGCCCATGACCAGGACCGCCGCGTCGTCCTCGTGGCCCACGCGTTCCGCGGCTCGCCGTCGTCCGCTGCGCGCTTGCGTGACACGGATCGCTCCAGGGCGAACCCGTAGGTTCTCGCCTTTACCGGCTCATAGTGCGAACGGCGGGTGAGTGATCGGCCGCTGCGGTGACGGCCGGGTGCGGTCGGCCGTCACCGCCCCGCCGAGGGCCGGGCCGGTCACTCCTCGCGCAGACCGTCCGCACGGCGGGACGCGCGCAGTGTGCCGACCGACCTGAGCAGCCGGTCCGCCGGGTCGCGCAGCCGCGGATGAGCGAGGACGGTGTTGCGCAGCCCGCGCACCGGACGGCGCCACAGCCGGTGCGCCGCGGCCACCGGGTGGGCGCGGGTGGCGAAGCCCTCGCCCACCCGCAGCTCGCGGGTCTTGAGCCAGTCCTTGTACTCCTTGTCGCCGCGCCCCAGGTCCACGAGGGTGACCCCGCCCCGCGCGGCGGCCTCCGCGGTGCGCAGATGCATCATCAACCCCGGTGAGTAATAGTGCAGTTCGGGGTCGTAGGCGGTGAACCAGGCGGCGAGTACGGTGGCCGAGCGCGGGCCGAAGTGGGCGGCGACCGGCCGGTCTCCGGCGTAGAGCACGGACAGCACGCCGGTGAAGTGCTCCGCGCGGACGTGGAAGAGGTGGTCCACGAGGCCGACGATCCAGGGGCGGGCGAAGCGGTCCATGCGCCCGGTCCGCCGGTACTGGGCGGATTTCCAGCGCATCAGGGTGCGCAGGGCCGCGGGGTCGCGCTCGTCGAACTCGAAGCGCAGGTCGCCGATGTCGCGGGCGAGGCGCCGCTCCTTCTTCAGTGTGGTCTTCGCCAGGCCCGGGTAGGTGGCGCGCAGCCACTCGGGGTAGCCGCCGTCGCCGGGCTTCACGTCGATCACCGGCGAGGCGAAGGTGCCGGTGACGTGGGGGGCGAAAGGTCTCTGCTCGGCGACCAGGTGGTCGAACTCGAAGATGGACAGCCCGCAGGCGCTCAGCAGCTCCTCGGCGTCCCAGCTGACTTTGGGCCGGTGCACCAGCGCCTGGCAGTCGGAGAGGCCGAGTCCGACGGCCCGGCCGACGCCGAGGGCGTTGCGCTCGTACGGGAGGAAGCCGACGGCCTCCCCGCCCTCGCGCAGGACCGCCACCCGTACCCCGGCGTGCTGTCTGCCGACGCCGATCGTGAACTCCGGGGCCAGAAAGGGGTTGGCGTACTCCGGCGACGCGTCCATCGCGTGGTGCCAGGCCGCGCGCAGCGACTGGGTCAGCTCGCCCGGTCTATGGATCGTTATGTCCACCTCAGATCAACCGCCCCTCGGCTGACGAGGTGTGTGACGCATGGCCTCCGGGCCGGTTCCCGGAACGACCTCTGCACTGGCCTCTGGATCGCATGGCGACCGCTCCCCCCATGACGCGCTTCACGCGTTCTGCCGCTGCTGTGGACAGCTCCTGTTTCGCGCCGTGCCCCTTCGATCCGCCACCGGCGACGGAGCCGCCGGTCCGGAGGTGTCGCTCAAACGTCGCGAAACAGTACGCACGCTGTCAAGGGTGCCACTGCCGGGGCAGGCCGGGATGGATGACCCGGACTTTCCCGGCCCTTTCCGTCCCGTCGCCGTCGGGGAACGCGCCCGTCCGCTCGCACCGGTGTGCCCGAACTGGCGCTCCCCGCCCGGTAAAGAAAGCGTTTGGTCTAGTCCAAAGTGGGCTTTGGTCCAGTCCAATTCATTGACGTGACCGCGACACCTCCGGAAGCTGGAACCCACCCCCACCTCCCCGGCTCCCCTGGAGGCACCAGTGAGACCCCTTCGCGCAGCTCTGGGCGCGGCCGCCGCCGTCACCCTCGCCGCCGCCGGCGCCACCGCGCTCGTCGCGAGCGACGCCTCGGGCGCGACCACCGCGCTGAGCAGCCGGTGGTACGCGGCGGCCCCGTACCTCATGCCGCTGGACAACAATCCGCCCAACGCGGCCGCCATCATGGACGCCACCGGTCTCAAGGCCTTCCAGCTGGCGTTCGTCCTCGCTCCCGACGGCGGCGGCTGCTCACCCACCTGGGGCGGCACGGCCGCGGTCTCCTCGGACACCGCCGTGCAGTCGGTGATCGACACGATCCGCGCCAAGGGCGGTGACGTCTCCGTCTCCATCGGCGGCTACGGCGGCACCAAGCTGGGCCAGGCCTGTGCGGACGCGGCCTCCACCGCCGCGGCCTACCAACAGGTCGTCACCAAGTACGGGCTGCACGCGATCGACTTCGACCTGGAGGAGCCGGAGTACGAGAACACCGCGGCGATCAAGAACGAGATCGGTGCCGCGAAGATCCTCCAGCAGAACAACCCGGGCCTGTACGTCTCGGTCACCACGCCCGGCACGGCCGACGGGACCGGCTGGTTCGGCAAGCAGATGCTCCTGGAGGCGAAGTCGCAGGCGTTCACGCCGAACAACTTCTCCATCATGCCGTTCGACGGCGGGTTCAACGGGGCGGCCGCGCAGACCGCCGCGCTCACCGCCTTCAACACGATCCTCCAGTCCACCTTCGGCTGGGACCAGGCGACCGCCTACGCCCATGAGGGCTTCTCCGGGATGAACGGCCGCAGCGACACCGGTGAGTACTTCACACAGGCCGACTTACAGACCGTGCTCGACTACGCCACGAGCCACCACATGGACCGCTTCACGTTCTGGTCGCTGAACCGCGACCGCCAGTGCAGCCCCGTCGACAACAACGGGACCACGTCCGGGACCTGTTCCAGTGTGGCGCAGGGCGACTGGGACTTCGCCAGGTACGCGGTGCGGTTCGCCGGGGTCACCCCGCCGACCACCACGCCCACCCCGACCCCCACCCCGACGCCCACCTCCTGCAAGACCGCCTGGAGTTCGACGGCGGTGTACACGGCCGGGAACGAGGTCTCGTACGGCGGCCACAACTGGAAGGCCAAGTGGTGGACGCAGAACGAGGTGCCCGGCGCCTCGCAGTGGGGCCCCTGGCAGGACGAGGGCGCCTGCTGAACCGGCACGTGCCCCGCACGACCACTCCGGTCGTACGGGACACGCAACCGTCCGTCGCGAGATTCCCCGGCGGCTAGTGGTGCCGCGCCAGGCGGTCGAGCACGGCCTGGGCCATGGCCGCCTCGCCCTTGGCGTTGGGGTGGGCCGGAGCGGCCGGGGAGGTCGGCTGGAGGGGTTCGATCCACCGGTCGGCCGGGGCCTTGCACATGTCGTGGCCGACGGTCGGGCCGTACGTGTCCACGTACCGGGCGCCGTTCCAGGCCGCGACCAGGCGCAGCATGAGGTTCAGCCGCTTCCCGGTGTCGCGGAGGTAGGGAAAGTCCTTGGCCGCGAAGGGAACCGTCGGATAGCAGCCGCTGCCGTCGTCGGGCAGCAGGTCGGGGTAGCCGACGACCAGGATCCGGGCGTGCGGGGCACGGGCGCGGATCGCCCGCAGCACCTTGTCGACCTTGGGTGCGGTCTGCGCGATGTTCAGCGTCAGCTGGTCGGTGCCGGACGCGTCGTAGTACTGCTGGCAGGGGTTGCCGGTCAGGTCCCTGGAGCTGAGCGCCGCGCAGGTGCCGATGATCGAGGCGAACCCGATGTCGTTGCCGCCGATCTGGACGCTCACCAGGTCCGTGTCGCGCTGTACGGCGTCGAGCTGCGGGCCGTTGGTGCCCTGCGCCTTCCACATCTCGGCGGTCGTCGCCCCGGAACAGCTGACGTCCTTGAACGCGCTCACCTTCCGCGCCGCCGCCACCAGCGAGGGGTAGTTGTGGTCGGAGCGGGCGCAGCCGGCGTCGACCTGGGTCGGGATGAGCGGGCCCGAGGTGTAGGAGTCACCGAGCGCCACGTAGCTGGTGGAGCGGTCGTGCCCGAAACCGTGACCGGGGTCGCCGCCGTGTGCCGCGGCCGGTGTCGTGGACGCGGCCACCAGGGCGCAACCGCCCAGCGCCGCCGCCACGGTGGCCTTCCGCCGCCGTCTGGCCGGACCGTCGGACGGGATGCCGTACGCCATGGAGTCCCCCCTGGAACCAGGACGCGCGCGGAACCGGTCCCGGCGGGTGGTCCGCACGCGTGTGTCGCGGTCTGTATACCGCCCGGTAGGAGTCCGTAGCCAGGGGTCGGACGTAAGGAACTGGATCGAGTAACCCGCCGCGCCCGCAGGGGAGTTTGCGGGTCCCGCGGCCGGACGGCCGGATCGGTGGCCGGCTCGCGCTCGCCGCGGGCGCGGGGCCGGCTGCCGAGAATTCCGCCGCCGAGGGCTTGTCGTCGGTATGCCTCACCACTTAAATCAAATCATGAACTAAGCAGGGCGGTGCGCCGGTCCGGCGCACCGCCTGCCCGCCTCAGGAGCCGCTGATGAGACTGAGATCCCTGGGCGTGGTGCTCGCCGCCCTGGCAGCACTGCTCGCCCTTCCCGCCGCCCACGCGCCGGCGGCCCAGGCCGCAGACGCCCCGCTGTCGCAGGGGAAGACGGCCACCGCCTCCTCCGAGGAGAACGCCGGGACCACCGCAGCGAACGCGGTCGACGGCAACACCGGCACCCGCTGGTCGTCCGCGTTCACCGACGACCAGTGGCTCCAGGTCGACCTCGGCGCCACCGCCCAGGTCAGCCAGGTGGTCCTCACCTGGGAGACCGCCTACGGCAAGGACTACAAGGTCCAGATCTCCTCCGACGGCAGCAACTGGACCGACCTGCAGTCCGTGACCGGCGGCGACGGCGGCACCGACACCCTCTCCGTCTCCGGGCAGGGCCGCTACGTCCGGATGCTGGGCGTGCACCGCGCCACCCAGTGGGGCTACTCGCTCTGGGAGTTCCAGGTCTACGGCACCACCACCGGCACGCCCCCGGTCCAGGGCGGCGGCGACCTCGGCCCCGACGTGATCGTCGTCGACCCGTCCACGCCGAACCTCCAGGCGAAGTTCGACTCCGTCTTCGCCCAGCAGGAGTCGGCCCAGTTCGGTACCGGCCGCTACCAGTTCCTGCTCAAGCCGGGCACCTACAACGGAATCAACGCCCAGATCGGCTTCTACACCTCTATCTCCGGCCTGGGTCTGAACCCCGACGACACCCAGATCAACGGTGACGTCACCGTCGACGCCGGCTGGTTCAACGGCAACGCCACCCAGAACTTCTGGCGTTCGGCGGAGAACCTCGCCATCACGCCGTCCAACGGCACCGACCGGTGGGCCGTGGCTCAGGCGGCCCCCTTCCGCCGGATCCACGTCAAGGGCGGCCTCAACCTCGCGCCGAACGGCTACGGCTGGGCCTCCGGCGGCTACATCGCCGACTCGAAGATCGACGGCACGGTCGGTCCGTACTCCCAGCAGCAGTGGTACACCCGCGACAGCTCGGTCGGCGGCTGGACCAACGGCGTCTGGAACATGACCTTCTCCGGAGTCCAGGGCGCACCCACGACCGACTTCGCCACCGGCTCCTACACCACGCTGGACACCACCCCGGTCTCGCGCGAGAAGCCGTTCCTCTACCTGGACGGCAGCGCCTACAAGGTCTTCGTCCCGGCCAAGCGCACGGGCGCCCGAGGCGTCTCCTGGCCGGCCAACGCGGGCACCTCCCTCCCGCTCGACCAGTTCTACGTCGTCAAGCCCGGCGCCACCGCGGCCACCATCAACCAGGCCCTCGCCCAGGGCCTCAACCTCCTCTTCACCCCGGGCATCTACCACCTGAACCAGACCATCAACGTCACCCGCGCCGACACCGTGGTCCTCGGACTCGGCCTCGCCACCCTGGTCCCGGACAACGGCGTCGACGCCCTGCACGTCGCCGACGTCGACGGTGTCAGGCTCGCCGGGTTCCTCATCGACGCGGGCACCGTCAACTCCGACACCCTGCTGCGGATCGGCGACCCCGGCTCCACCGCCGACCACTCCGCCGACCCCACCACCATGCAGGACGTGTTCGTCCGCATCGGCGGTGCCGGACCCGGCCTCGCCACCAACTCGGTCGTGGTCAACAGCAACAACGTGATCATCGACCACACCTGGCTGTGGCGCGCCGACCACGGCAGCGGAGTCGGCTGGACCACCAACCGGGCCGACTACGGCCTCAGGGTCAACGGCAACGACGTCCTCGCCACCGGCCTGTTCGTCGAGCACTTCAACAAGTACGACGTCTACTGGAACGGCGAACGCGGCCGCACGATCTTCTTCCAGAACGAGAAGGCGTACGACGCCCCGAACGCCGCCGCCATCACCCACGACGGCGTCGTCGGCTACGCGGCCTACAAGGTCGCCGACACCGTGACCACCCACGAGGCCTGGGGCCTGGGCAGCTACTGCAACTACACGGCCGATCCGACGATCGTGCAGTCCAACGGCTTCCAGGTGCCGACCGGTCAGGGGATCACGATGCACGACCTGCTGGTGATCTCCCTGGGCGGCATGGGTCAGTACGCCCACGTGGTCAACACCACCGGATCACCCACCTCGGGGACCAGCACGACCCCGTCGAAGGTGACCCGGTTCCCGTAGCCGGACAGCCCCGCTAGACCGTCCGGCGCAGCAACAGCCGCCGCGCGGGCCGCTCCACGCCCTCGTAGAGGAGCCAGGACAGGCCCAGCGACACGGTGAACGCGACGGCGACGACGGCCACGCCGGGGAGCAGGTCGTACCGCGGGCGGGTGCCGAGCAGCTGGGTGCCCGCCCGCAGCACCAGCAGATGGACCATGTAGAACGCGAACGACAGCTCGCCGAGGCGGACCAGCCACCGGCGCCGCCACAGCGAGGGCAGGCCGTGCAGGTCCGCGAGGGCCGCCGCCGGGATGAGCAGCGCGAAGCCCGCGAGGGTGCAGGCGGTGGCCGGGTAGTCACCGGTGACCTGCGGCACCAGGAAGTAGCCGATGACCGCGAGCGCCAGCGAGGCCTCCAGACCGGGGCCGCGCCACCGGCCGAGCAGCACCAGCCGCGCGGTGGCCGCGCCCAGTACGAACTCCGGCAGCCGGGCGGCCGGGAAGGAGCTGATCGGCTGCGCCCACCAGTGGTGCACGTCCGTCCAGGCCAGCACCGGCACCGTGAGCGCGGCCAGCGCGGCCAGCGCCGTGGCGCCCCGTGCGCCCAGGCGGCGCAGCAGCACCGCCAGCAGCGGGAACGCGGCGTAGAAGAAGGCCTCGCAGGCCAGCGACCAGCTGACCGGGTCCAGCGTCTGCCACCAGGGCCGCCACCAGGAGTGCACCAGGAGGACATCGGCCAGGCCCTGCGCGAGGGTCGGCCTCGGCTGGCGGGGCAGCGTGCACACCATGACCAGCGCGACGGCCGCGGTGACCAGGTGCACGGGGTAGACCCGCGCGACCCGCCGCCACCAGAAGCGCGCCGCCGGGTCGCCCGGCCGCGCGGACCACATGAGCACGAACCCGGAGAGGACGAAGAAGAACGACACCCCCGAGGCGCCGGCCTCGAATCCCCAGGACACGAAGCGGCCGCCGGTGCCGCCGAAGTAGCGGAAGTTGTGCACGTGCAGCCCGAAGACCAGCACCGCGGCCATCCATCTGAGGCCGGTCAGGGAGGGCAGTGCGGGGGCGGGGGCGGACGGCGGGGTGCGGGCGGGCGGCGCGGCGGCCGGAGCGGTCGGCGGGGCCTGGGTCGCCGTCGTCATCGAGTCACCTGCCGGAGGGTTCGGGCGTGGAGCATGAAACGGAGCGTTGCCCGTTCTGCACCTTTCACTCCGGCCGCGGGCGAAACATCACACCAACGCCGGGTGAGGGCCTCGGCCATACGGGCCGCGGGGGCCGGACGGGCGGTTGCGACCCTACCCGGACGGCCGACGCCTCCCGTGGCCCTCGCCGGGCGTCGCGGCGCCCGCGCGACGCCGTGGCCCGCGCGTTCGGGCCGTGCGCGGCGCGCCGAAACCCGGGGGCACGAACGTGTGACCCGGCCGTCGACGCGTTGACGCCGCTACGGGCGGCCCGACGTGGCGACGGCGCTCGGCCGGCTCTCCGGTGTGGTGTCCCGGACCTCCGACGGGGTCGCCGAACGGCTGGGCGAGGGCACCTGCACGGCGTTCCGGGTCGGCGTCCTGCGCGTGGGTTCCGGCGGATTTCCGCCCCGCGTCGGCGCGACGGTCGGGCGCGGACTGGGCTGCACCGGCGACGGGGACGGCGAGGGGCGCTGCGGGTCTGTCGGGCTGACGGCCGGCGGTGCGAGCGGCGGCCGGGGCGACGCCGGTGCCGCGGGCGCGGCGAGGTGCAGCGACAGGGCGACACAGGCGGCGACGGCGCAGGTCACTCCGGCTCCGGCCGCCGTGCGGACCAGGCGGCGCCGGCTTGCCGCCCGGCGGATCTCCTCGTACCGGCCCGGCGGCGCACCGAGGTGGACGGCGGGCGGCCGCAGGATGACCGCGAGCGGGTCGTCGGGGCTGTCGGACCCGGGTTCGTCATCAAAGCGTGTGGTCAAGGCTTCTCCTCAGATGGCCGCGGAGCAGTTCTCGGGCCGCGTGCAGATCGGCCTTGACGGTCCCCTCCTTGCGCCCGGTCAGCTCGGACACCTCCCGGATCGGCATGTCAGCGTAGTAGTGCAGCAGGATCGGCACCCGCAGCCGCTCGGGCAGCGACTGCACCAGCAGCCGTACCGAGGGATCCGTCGGCTCGGTGTGCGGGCGGGTCGCGGCCTCCGAGCCGACACGGCGCACCGCCCGGCGCTCGCGCTCCAGCTTGCGCCAGTGGTCCCGGACGAGATTGGCCGCGGTGACGTAGAGGAAGCCGCGCGGCTCCTCCACCTTGGTCCACCGGGCCCACAGCCGGGTGAAGGCCTCCGAGGCGATCTCGTGCGCCGTCTCGTCGTCGTCGACCAGACGGCGGCACCAGCCGGCCAGGCGCGGGTACAGGGCGGCGAACAGCTCGGAGGCCGCCTTGTCTCGGGACCTTTTCAACGTTCTCCAGAGTCGTGGGGGCGTGGGGGTTCAGGGGGGAGGATGCGGGCCCGGCGGCGTACGTTCCGCCGGGCCCGCATCCCGGTGGATCAGCCGGTGCCGGTCAGCGTGGCGAAGACGATCACGTTGTCGAGGTAGCCGTGCCCGCTGCGCGGGCCGCCGCAGGTGATCAGCCGCAGCTCCGGGCGGTCCACGTCCCCGTACACGTCCTGGGTCGGGAACGCGGACTTGGCGACCGTACGCACCTCGCCGACGGTGAACACCGCCGACCGGCCGTTCTCCAGACGCGCCACGACCTCGTCGCCGCGGCGCACCCGGTCGAGGTGCCGGAACACCCCGTCGCCGTAGGCGCCGACCGTGACGTGCCCGAGGATCACCGACGGGCCGACCTGCCCCGGGGTGGGGGAGTGGCGGTACCAGCCGGCCCGGTCGTGGGCGGTGATCGGCGGCACCTGCACGGTGCCGTCGGCCGCCAGGCCCAGCCGCAGCAGCGGGGTGTCGACCCCGATCGCCGGGATGCGCAGCCGGACCGGCGTGGACCGGCCGAGTGCGGCGGGCCCGGTCGACGCGGCGGACGAGGCGGCCCCGGCGGACGACGCGGCTCCGGCGGACGGCTGTCCGCGGTGCGCCGTGGTCACCGCCCGGTGCGGTGCCTGGCCTGCGCAGCCCGCGAGGAGCGAGGCCGTCGCGGCGGTGACGAAGGCGCGCCTGGAGAGCGGGGTCATGCCTTGGTCGCCCGGCGGCGGACGGCGAACACCGCCGCGCCGGCGGCGAGCACCGCGGCGGCCGCGCCGCCGCCGATCAGCGCGCCCTCGGAGCCGGAGCCGGAGGACGACTCCGTCACCCCGGTGTCGGGCGCGCCCTGCGGCACCGCCGCGACCTGGCGCGAGTGCCGCGTCGGTGCGGGGGTGGGGGTGGCCACTCGGGTGGGCACCGCGGACGGTTCCTGGGACGGAGCGGCCGACGGCTCGGCCGAGGCCACCACGGTGGGGACCGGGCTCGGGCGGGTGCCGTCGGCGAACGCGGGCACGGTGCCCGCCAGGACGGCGGTGCAGGCCAGTGCTGCGGCGCTCAGGACAGTTCGGCGCATGGAGTCGCTCTCTTTCGTCGGCCCGCCGTGGTCGGGGCGGGCTGAGTTACGGATCGAGCGGAGAGACGACCCGGCACCGGGGCGGGTTGTAAAGAGACGGCAAAGTCGCGCGGGGTGGGAGCGGTGGGGCGGAGGTTGTCCGGATAGCGACGAGACTTGAGTGGTTTGTTTTCTTGAATCATTCGTGTTTGAGACGGTAGGTTGGCGCCATGACCGCATCCCAGCCCCCGACGACCGCCGCAGAGCTGCGCGGTGCCGGCCTGCGGGTGACGGCCGCCCGCGTCGCGCTGCTGGAGACCGTCCGCCACGGCGACCACCTCGATGTCGAGGCGATCGCCTCGGGCGTCCGCGAGCGCGTAGGCCACATATCGCTCCAAGCCGTGTACGACGCGCTGCACGCGCTCACCACGGCAGGACTCATACGCCGCATCGAACCGGCCGGCAGCCCGGCCCGGTTCGAGGGACGCGTCGGCGACAACCACCACCACGTCCTGTGCCGGTCGTGCGGTGCCGTCGCCGACGTCGACTGCGCGGTCGGCGACGCCCCGTGCCTGACCGCTTCGGGTGACCACGGCTTCGCGATCGACGAGGCCGAGGTCATCTACTGGGGCCTGTGCCCCGCCTGTTCCACCGTCAGCAGTTCCTGATGTTCCCGAATATCTCGATCCGCCCATTCCGGAAGGATTTCCCCCATGTCTGAGACCCAGGAGAACGCCGCGGGCCAGTGCCCGGTCGCGCATGACCGCGCCCCGCACCCCACCCAGGGCGGCGGCAACCGCCAGTGGTGGCCCGAGGGGCTCAACCTGAAGATCCTTGCCAAGAACCCGGCCGTCGCCAACCCGCTCGACGAGGGGTTCAACTATGCCGAGGCGTTCCAGAACCTCGACCTCGCGGCCGTGAAACGCGACATCGCGGAGGTGCTGACCACTTCGCAGGACTGGTGGCCGGCCGACTTCGGCAACTACGGGCCGCTGATGATCCGCATGGCCTGGCACAGCGCGGGCACCTACCGCATCTCCGACGGCCGCGGCGGCGCCGGCGCCGGCCAGCAGCGCTTCGCCCCGCTCAACAGCTGGCCGGACAACGGCAACCTCGACAAGGCGCGCCGTCTGCTGTGGCCGGTCAAGAAGAAGTACGGCCAGGCCATCTCCTGGGCCGACCTCATGATCCTCACCGGCAACGTGGCCCTGGAGTCGATGGGCTTCAAGACCTTCGGCTTCGGCGGCGGCCGCGAGGACGTCTGGGAGCCGGAGGACGACGTCTACTGGGGCCCCGAGAAGGTCTGGCTGGACGACCAGCGCTACACCGGCGACCGCGACCTGGAGAGCCCGCTCGGCGCCGTCCAGATGGGCCTGATCTACGTCAACCCGGAGGGCCCCAACGGCAACCCGGACCCGGTCGCCGCGGCCCGCGACATCCGTGAGACCTTCCACCGCATGGCGATGAACGACGAGGAGACCGTCGCCCTCATCGCCGGCGGCCACACCTTCGGCAAGACCCACGGCGCCGGCCCCGCCGACCACGTGGGCGCCGAGCCCGAGGGCGCGCCGATCGAGCAGCAGGGCCTCGGCTGGAAGAGCACCTACGGCACCGGCAAGGGCGGCGACGCGATCACCAGCGGCCTGGAGGTCACCTGGACCACCAAGCCCACCCAGTGGAGCAACGATTTCTTCAGCATCCTCTTCGGCTACGAGTGGGAGCTGACCGAGTCCCCGGCCGGCGCCAAGCAGTGGGTCGCCAAGGACGCCGAGGCGATCATCCCCGACGCGCACGACCCGTCGAAGAAGCGTCTGCCCACGATGCTCACCACCGACCTGTCGCTGCGCTTCGACCCGATCTACGAGCAGATCTCGCGCCGCTTCCACGAGAACCCCGACCAGTTCGCGGACGCGTTCGCCCGCGCCTGGTTCAAGCTGACCCACCGCGACATGGGCCCCAAGTCCCTGTACCTCGGCCCGGAGGTCCCGGCGGAGACGCTGATCTGGCAGGACCCGCTGCCGGAGCGCGAGGGCGAGCTCATCGACGCGGCCGACGTCGCGGCCCTGAAGGCCAAGCTCCTCGACTCGGGCCTGACCGTCTCGCAGCTGGTCAAGGCCGCGTGGGCGTCGGCCTCGACGTACCGCGGCAGCGACAAGCGCGGCGGCGCCAACGGTGCCCGCATCCGCCTGGAGCCGCAGCGCGGCTGGGAGGTCAACGACCCGGACGAGCTCGCCCAGGTGCTGCGCGTCCTGGAGGGCGTGCAGCGCGACTTCAACACCGGCGCCAAGAAGGTCTCCCTGGCGGACCTGATCGTCCTCGGCGGTGCCGCCGCGGTGGAGAAGGCCGCCAAGGACGGCGGCGTCGACATCGAGGTGCCCTTCACCCCGGGCCGGGTCGACGCGACCGAGGAGCACACGGACGCCGAGTCCTTCGCGGCCCTGGAGCCGCCGGCGGACGGCTTCCGCAACTACGTGGGCAAGGGCAACCGCCTGCCCGCCGAGTACCTGCTCCTGGACCGCGCCAACCTGCTCGGCCTGAGCGCCCCCGAGCTGACCGTCCTCGTCGGCGGTCTGCGCGTCCTCGGCGCCAACCAGGGCGGGTCGAAGCACGGTGTCCTCACCGAGACGCCGGGCGTGCTGACCAACGACTTCTTCGTCAACCTGCTCGACATGGGCACGACCTGGAAGTCCACCTCCGAGGACCAGTCCACCTTCGAGGGCCGCGATGAGAGCGGCGCGGTCAAGTGGACCGGCACCCGCGCCGACCTGGTCTTCGGCGCCAACTCCGAGCTGCGCGCCCTCGCGGAGGTCTACGCGAGTGACGACGCCAAGGAGAAGTTCGTGAAGGACTTCGTCGCCGCCTGGACGAAGGTCGCCGACGCGGACCGGTTCGACCTGGTCTGACCGACCGGCGCCCGATGCCCGGACCGGCCCCCCGTGGGCAGGGCCGGGCATCGGCGTCTTTGCGGCCCCTTGGTCAACTCCCCACCGGGGCGGGTGCGTAGCGCGCTGCACATGAGTCGTTCTTTACCCCACCATGACCTCGACTCCCGCTGTTCACGCGGCCTTCGCAGACTCTGCACGTCCTTCAGTCACCCCCCGTACCGGCCGCCCGCGGGAGTTCCAGCATGAGCCACGGTCACAGCCACGCCCACGGTCACCACCACCCTCACCACCACGAGGACGGCGACGCCGCCTCGTCGCTGCCGCCCGCCCTCGACCTGTCCGTGCCCGACACCGAGCTGACGCCCGGTCAGCTCTCCCGCCGCTCCATGCTCCGCCGCACCGGCCTGCTCGGCGCCGGCCTCGCGGCCGGCAGCGTCCTCGCGGGTGCGGGCCAGGCCGCCGCGGCGGCCTCCTCCGACCACGCCCGAAGCGGCCCGTCCGGCGGCTACCTGTGGCTGGCCGGCGACCACCACATCCACACCCAGTACAGCTCCGACGCCAAGTACCGGGTCATCGACCACGTCCGGCAGGCCAACGCGCACGGCCTGGACTGGATGGTCATCACCGACCACGGCAGCGAGACCCATGCCAAGATCGGTGTCGAGAAGGTCAACCCGGACATCGTCGCCGCCCGCGACCAGATCGAGGACACGCTGGTCTTCCAGGGCCTGGAGTGGAACATCCCGGCCGCCGAGCACGGCACGGTCTTCGTCCACCCCGGCAAGAACGAGGTCGCCGTCCTCAAGGAGTTCGAGAACTCCTTCGACGGCTCGGTGAAGGGTGCCTCCGCGAGCAGCCCCGCCAACGAGGCGCTGGCCATCTCCGGCCTCAACTTCCTGGCGGAGCAGGTGCAGCGCCGCAAGGTCAGGGACGTCCTGTTCCTCGCCAACCACCCGGCGCGCAAGGGCATCGACTCCCCGCACGAGATCCGCGCCTGGCGCGACGCCCAGCCGTCGATCGCCGTCGGCTTCGAGGGCGCGCCCGGCCACCAGGCGGGCGGCCTGCCCAAGCCGAACGGCCCCGGTTCGGCCCGCGGCATCTACGACAACAGCCCGAGCGCCGACTCCTTCGCCGGTTACCCGTTGGAGAGCTACCGCACCTGGGGCGGCTTCGACTGGATGACCGCCACCGTCGGCGGCCTGTGGGACAGCCTGCTCGCCGAGGGCAAGCCCTGGTGGATCACCGCCAACTCCGACTCCCACAACGTGTACGCCGACACCGCGGTGCGCGGCCCGAACAGCGACTTCAACGCCAACGGCCGGTACGAGGACCCGGTCTACGGCACCGGCATCAGCCTCGCCGACACCGACTTCTGGCCGGGCCAGTACTCCCGCACCCACGTCGGCGCGTCGTCCTTCTCCTACAAGTCGGTCATGGACGGCATCCGCGCCGGCCGGGTCTGGGTCGACCACGGCGGCCTGATCAGCGGCCTCGACGCCCGGCTGCGCTCCGGCTCCCAGGCGGTGACCCTCGGCGGAGTGCTGCACGTCCGCAAGGGCAGCAGGGTCGACCTGGTCATCGAGATCAGCCTTGCCAACGGCCCCAACTGGGCCCAGTTCGTGCCGACGCTGGCCCGTGTCGACGTCATCCAGGGCGATGTCACCGGCCAGGCGAGCGACCCGGACACGTTCACCACGCCCGCCACCAGGGTCGTGAAGTCCTTCGAGGTCGACAAGGCGACCGGTGCGGTCAAGCTGACGTACTCCCTCGGCCGCCTGGACAAGCCGGTGTACGTCCGGCTGCGCGGCACCGACGGCAACCGCTCCGCGGTGGGCGTCCACGGTGCCGCCGTGGACCCGGCCGGCCCGGCCATCGACGTCCTCGGCGACGCCGACCCGTGGAAGGACCTGTGGTTCTACTCCAACCCGATGTGGGTCCTGCCCGCATGACCACCCCGCACCACGCGACCGGTGTCCGCTCCGTCATCGGGGTGGACGCCGGTACGGCGACCCTGCGCGAGGCCGACCACCTGATCCATCGGCTGCTGGGCCGACTGGCGCTCCCGGAGGGCGGGTTCGCCTGCACCCACCTGTTCCGCACCGACGAGCGCCGGGGCGTGGCGGTCTCGCTGGCCGTCCCGGACGCGGACGCCGTGTGGCCGGAGCTGCTGGCGGCCCTGCCGGCGGGAGCCGGTCTCGCCTCGGGCGAGCGCGCGCACGGTCCGGCCGAGGCAGTCGGCACGGCCCGACGGGCGGCGGCCGCGCCCCCGGGCTCCGGCCGGGCGGTCGTCTACCCCGGCGTGGGGCGGCTGACCGGCACGGTCACCGTGGCGGACGTACGGGACCTCACCGCCATCGAACACCTCGTCGTGCTCGGCGCCCCGAAGGGCGAACTCCCGCCCACCGCGCAGGTGCGGACCCAGGACCACGTACGTCCCGAGTGGCGGGCCGGAACCCTCACCCTCGCCCTGGTCCCGGCGGCGGGCGGCCTGCTGGCCCCCTTCGAGGTCCCCCATCCCACCCCGTGCTGCGCGGACCATCTCTGACCCGAGGGTAACCCCTTAGTGACATGGCCTGGTCAAATCTGTCAGGCTTCCGACTCGCACCACTTCGCCATGCGTGAGGCCGCCACCGGCGCACCCCAGCCGGACCGGCGGCCACCGAGCAGGCCAGGACCCTGGCCTCCGCAAAGGAGTCTCGTGTGAGATCGACCCCCCACAAGGCCTTCGCCACCAGCGCGTTGGCCGTCGCGGCACTCGCCGCCGCCCTGCTGCCCGGCACCTCGGCCTCCGCGGCCGAACCGTCCGACGCCGCCGCCTGCACGTCGAGCCAGCTGATCACCAACGGCGGCTTCGAGAGCGGCACGTCACCGTGGACCCAGTCCTCGACCAGTGTCATCACCAGCCGCTCCGGCCAGTCCGCCCACGGCGGCACCAGCTTCGCCTGGCTGGACGGCACCGGCTCCACCCACACCGACACGCTCTCCCAGAGCGTCACCATCCCCTCGGGGTGCGCCGCCACGCTCTCCTTCTGGCTGCACACCGACACCGCCGAGACGACCAGCTCGACGGCGTACGACAAACTCACCGCGAAGATCGGCAGCACCACGCTGGCGACCTACTCCAACCTGGACAAGAACACCGGGTACGTGAAGAAGTCGTTCGACGTGTCCGCGTTCGCCGGACAGACCGTGACCGTCGCCTTCTCCGGCACCGAGGACTCCAGCCTCCAGACCAGCTTCGTCCTGGACGACGTCGCCCTGGACACCTCGGCCGCCACCACCCCGGGCGACACCACCCGTACCCCTGCCTCCCCGGGGTACACCGTCAGCCTCACCAGCAACTCCAGCGGCACCAGCTGGACCGGCCACGAGAGCGTCACCTTCACCAACGCCTCCGCGACCGCACTGAGCGAGGTCTACCTCAGGCTGTGGGACAACTACCACGGCACCTGCTCGGCCCCGCCGATCACCGTCAGCAACGTGACCGGCGGCACCGCGGGCGCGCTCTCGGTCGCCTGCACGGCACTGGAGGTGGCCCTGCCGACCCCGCTGGCCCAGGGGCAGAGCACCACGATCGGCTTCGACCTGGGCATCACCGTCCCCAGCGGCGCCGACCGCTTCGGCTACGACGGTGCGTTCAGCATGATCGGCAACGCGCTGCCCGTCCTCGCGATCCGGGACGGATCCGGCTGGCACCTGGACCCGTACACCAACAACGGCGAGTCCTTCTACTCCCTGGCCGCCGACTTCAAGGTGACCCTGGACCACCCCAGCAGCCTGCTCGTCCCGGCGACCGGCACCTCCGTCGACACCCCCGGCTCCAGCGGCCGCACCGTCACCACCGCGACCGCCTCCAAGGTCCGTGACTTCGCCTGGGCGGCCGGACCGTTCAGCAAGATCTCCGGCACCTCCCCCGGCGGGGTCCCGATCAACATCTACTCGGTGTCGGGCATCAGCTCCTCCAGCGCGCAGTCGATGCTCTCCACCGCCAAGTCGGCGGTCGACGCCCACGCCGGACGCTTCGGGGGCTACCCGTACGGCGAGCTGGACGCGGTCATCGACAACAACTTCTGGTTCGGCGGCATGGAGTACCCCGGCTTCGTCCTCGACCTCGTCAGCACCACCGCCCTCACCCACGAGATCGGCCACCAGTGGTGGTACGGCATCGTCGGCGACGACGAGTACAACAGCCCCTGGCTGGACGAGGCGTTCACCGACTACGCCACCGACCTGGCGCAGGGACTGACCGGCACCAACTGCTGGAACAGCGTCTCCTGGGCCTCCTCGGCGGAGAAGATCACCAACTCGATGGCCTACTGGGACGCCCACTCCTCCCGGTACTCCACCGTCGTCTACGGCTACGGCAAGTGCGCCCTGCACGACCTGCGCCGCCTCATCGGTGACACCGCCATGACGAACCTCCTGAAGAGCTACGCGAGTTCGCACTGGTACGGCGTCTCGACCACCGCCGAGTTCAAGGCGGCGGCCCAGGCGGCCACCAGCACCGACCTGACGTCGTTCTGGACCACCCACCGCATCGACGGCTGACACCCCCGGCGCGCCGGGGGTGTCAGGGCGCGCGGGACGGCCGCGGACACAGGCCGGCCCGCGCCGCTCCGGGCACGGGCTTGGCACCG